>NZ_CP066226.1:0-10000 GCF_016350185.1 Lysinibacillus sp. C5.1 | reverse complement strand
ACTCTAATAGAACAACGGAGTAATAAGGCAATCACAACTCTTTTATGACTGCCTTATTAGTTCTTTATTTACTCTATTCATTTGTAATTATTCGTGAAATATAAAACGTACGATTTTTTCCTAAATCAAAAATTTCACCTGTAATACTTAATTTAATAATAGGACGTGTAGGTGCATATCTATTAACGAACATTACTTCACCACGTTCTAGATTAGAAAGTTCAATAATTGTTCCAATTGGTAAGTCTGCCACTAAGTCAATCAACGCTCTTACTACTTTAATATCAAATTTTCCAAACTCAGACTCATTAATCATTTCTATTACTTTAAATGAGGATTGTTTGGAGCGATAAACACGCTCACATGTCATAGCATGAAAAACATCGGCGACTGCAATAATCTGCGCAAAAACCGATATGTTTGCGATTTTCTCACCTTTAGGATATCCGCTTCCGTTTAAGCGCTCATGATGCTGGAAAATGGCTTCTTTAATTGTATCTTTTAAGATTGTTAAATCCTTTACCATGTTATAACTATATATAGGATGTTTATGAATCTCTGAAAATTCTTGTTCAGTTAATGTAGTTTTTTTATCTCGAATACGTGGGTGAATTTTAGCCATACCGCAATCTGCTAGTAGACCGCCAATTGCAATTTGAATAGTTAACCCTTTATCGTAACCTAATTTTTGAGCGATTACAGAAGAAATCAGTGCTGTTCCTACACAATGGTGGTATAAATAATCTTTTGGATTCGAATATTCGTTTAAGTTAAAAATAATTGTACGATCTTCTAAGACCATATCCAATAATGGCAAAATGATCGAACGTGCTTTTGTAATATCTACCTTCGCACCAGCTTCCCAATTTTTAAACTCTTTCTTAAATTGTTCAACAGAATTACTATAAACTCTTTTAAACGTTGGAACAGCTTCTGGTTGGAAAGCAAAATCTATTTCTTTTTCAGTCTCTACTGAAACTTCTTTTAAATTATCTTTGTATACAGGAGCTCTTGAAATATTAAATGCGCTAAAAACTTGTAAATGCTCATGTGATACTACTGTATCTTTAAAAATTATTGGATATTGTGTATTAGCAAAAATATCTTCAGAAATAACTTTTCCAATACGTAATTCTGAAATTGGGACATGTACCGTTTCCACGAAATTAAACACCTCTTTACTATTTCACTTACTTGAACTAAGGTCTATTTATATATTATCACGAATTTCTAAATTATTACTTATTTTTCACGATATATAATAAAAACCGATGAGCAGCAACAAACGCTGTCTTCATCGGTTATTTTTTATTCTTCTATTTCCTCATTTTCATCAGTGGCCTCTTCGTCTTCTTTTTCAACTTTTGCAACAGTTGCAACAAGTTCGTCATCCCCTAAACGAATTAAACGAACACCTTGAGTACTACGACCAATTAATGAAATATCATTGACATCCATACGTATCAGCATTCCGTTGATTGTAATAAGCATTAAATCTTCAGAACCATCAACAGTTTTAACAGCCACCATAGGACCATTTTTATCGGTAATTTGAATTGTTTTTAAACCAACGCCACCACGACTTTGTAAACGATACTCCTCTTCAGTTGTACGCTTACCATAGCCTTTTTCGGTAACGACTAAAATTTCTTGTCCAGGTTCCACGATTTCCATACCAACTACTTCATCGCCTTCTCGTAGCTTAATACCACGTACCCCACCTGCTGTACGTCCCATTGAACGAATATCATCCTCTTGGAAACGAACAAGCATACCGTCACGCGTTCCGATAATCACTTGCTTCATACCATCCGTTAAACGAACAGCAATTAAATCATCATCTTCTCGTAAACTAATAGCAATTAAGCCATTCGTACGGATATTTGCAAATTGAGATACAGGTGTACGTTTTGAAATACCTGTTTTCGTTGTAAAGATAAAGTAAGCATCCTTGTCAAATGAATCAACACGAATCATTGCCGTAACTTTCTCACCTTTATCGATATTCAGTAAGTTAACGATTGGTAAACCTTTCGCCGTGCGACCGTACTCCGGAATTTCGTAACCTTTAGCACGGAATACTTTCCCCTTAGACGTGAAGAATAATATAGTATCGTGCGTAGATGTATTCATAAGGTGCTCGACGAAGTCATCCTCATTAGTTCCCATTCCTTGTACACCACGACCACCGCGCTTTTGACTGCGATATGTATTGGCAGCTAAGCGCTTAATATAGCCATTATGCGTTAACGTAACAACTGAATTTTCTACAGGAATTAAATCCTCATCCTCAATCATTTCCATACCGCCAGATGTAATCTCTGTACGACGGGCATCATTGAAGCGCTCTTTCAGTTCTAATATTTCAGTGCGAATAATCTCAACAATTTTAGCTTCATCGGCTAAGATTGCTTTTAATTCAGCAATTAGCACTTGTAACTCTTGATATTCTGCTTCAATTTTTTCTCGTTCTAAGCCACTTAAACGTACTAAACGCATATCTAAAATTGCTTGGGCTTGACGTTCAGATAAATTAAACCGTTCCATTAATTGCGGTTTAGCTTCCTCACCACTACGAGAACCGCGGATAATCGCAATAATTTCATCAATATGATCTAGAGCAATTCGTAAGCCCTCTAAAATATGAGCACGGTCTTCTGCTTTCTTTAAATCGAATTCAGTACGGCGGCGAATGATGACTTTTTGATGCTCTAAATAATGATACAGCATCTCTTTAATGCCCATTACTTTTGGCTGTCCATTTACTAAAGACAGCATATTAACACCAAAGCTTGATTGCATCGCTGTTTGCTTATAAAGATTATTTAACACGACATTTGCATTGGCATCTTTTCGTATTTCAATAACTACACGCATACCACGGCGGTCAGATTCATCTCGTAGATTGGTAATGCCATCGATTTTTTTATCGCGAACTAGCTCAGCAATCTTTTCAATTAATTTTGCCTTATTTACTTGGTAAGGTAATTCATGAATAAGAATTGTTTCTTTACCGTTTGACTTTTGTTCGATTTCTACTTTAGCTCGAATAATAATGGAACCACGGCCTGTTTCATAGGCACGACGAATACCACTGCGTCCTAAAATCAATCCACCAGTTGGGAAATCCGGTCCTGGAATAATTTCCATCAATTCTTCCGTAGTAATTGCAGGATTTTCAGATAGTGCTAACACTCCATCAATCGTTTCCCCTAGATTATGTGGAGGAATGTTTGTTGCCATACCAACCGCAATTCCTGCCGCTCCATTTACTAATAAGTTTGGATAGCGACTTGGTAAAACGACCGGTTCTTTTTCAGAGCCATCATAGTTATCAGTATAGTCAATTGTGTTTTTATTAATATCTCGAAGCATTTCCATTGCAATACGAGACATACGCGATTCTGTATAACGCATCGCAGCTGCTCCGTCGCCATCAACAGAACCAAAGTTTCCGTGACCATCAACAAGCATGTAACGATAACTAAAATCTTGTGCCATACGTACCATGGCATCGTAAATTGAAGAGTCACCATGTGGATGGTACTTACCCATTACATCCCCAACGATACGTGCTGATTTTTTGTACGCTTTATCTGCTGTATTTCCTAACTCTTGCATGCCGTATAAAATACGACGATGAACTGGCTTTAATCCATCGCGTACATCTGGTAATGCACGCGAAACGATTACACTCATTGCATAATCGAGGAAGGATGTTTCGATTTCTTCTGTTATATTAACTCCTTTAACACCGGAGCGTTCTTGTTCTGACAAAGTGTAGACCTCCCCTCAAGAAAAATTAAATATCTAAATTAGCGTATACCGCATTTTCTTCGATAAATTGACGACGAGGTTCTACTTCATCGCCCATTAAGCGTTCGAATGCTTCGTTCGCTTTAATTGCATCATCTAATTCCACTTGTAATAATGTGCGGTGCTCTGGATCCATTGTTGTATCCCACAGTTGCTCCGCATTCATTTCACCAAGACCTTTGTAGCGTTGAACTACAGGCTTAGGCATGTTTGGCAGTCGCTCTAAAATCTCTTGTAGCGCAATATCATCATAGCAATATTCAACATGCTTCCCTTGCTTCACTTGATAAAGTGGTGGCTGTGCAATATAAATATAACCAGCATCTACTAAAGGTCTTAAGAAACGGAAGAAGAATGTTAACAATAATGTACGGATATGTGCTCCATCTACATCGGCATCGGTCATTATAATAATTTTATGATAACGCGCTTTTTCTAAATTAAATTCTTCCCCAATACCAGTACCGAAGGCTGTAATCATTGCTCGAATTTCAGCATTGGATAATATTTTATCTAATCGTGCTTTTTCCACGTTTAAAATTTTACCACGTAAAGGTAAAATTGCTTGGAAGTGACGGTCACGTCCAGATTTCGCCGAACCACCGGCAGAGTCACCCTCTACAATGTAAATTTCACATTCAGCTGGGTTTGTAGAAGAACAGTCAGCAAGTTTACCCGGTAAGCTTGATACTTCAAGCGCTGATTTGCGGCGTGTAAATTCGCGTGCCTTTTTGGCTGCCACACGTGCCCGAGCTGCCATTAAACCTTTATCGATAATTTTTCGCGCTACAGTTGGATTTTCTAACATGAAACGTTCAAAACCATCTGAAAATAACGCATTCGTAATTTGGCTTACTTCGGAGTTACCAAGCTTTGTTTTCGTTTGTCCCTCAAATTGAGGATCAGGGTGCTTAATAGATATAATAGCCGTTAACCCTTCGCGAACATCTTCACCTGTAAGGTTCGTATCAGCTTCTTTTAATAAGCCATTTTTACGCGCGTAATCATTGATAACACGCGTAAGTGCTGTTTTAAAGCCTGACTCATGTGTACCACCTTCATACGTATTGATGTTATTTGCGAACGAGAAAATATTCGATGAAAAACCAGCATTATATTGCATGGCGATTTCAATAGAAATACCGTCCTTTTCGCCAAGAACATCAATTGGCTCATGGATAGGCTCTTTAGACTTGTTCAAGTGCTCTACATAAGAACGAATACCACCTTCATAATGATATGTAGTGGAACGTATCTCATCTTCACGCTCATCTGCAATTGTAATTCGAATACCGCGATTCAAATAGGCTAATTCGCGAATACGATGTGCTAAAATATCGAATTCATATTCTGTTGTTTCTTTGAAAATTTCAGGATCTGCTTTGAAACGAGTAGTTGTTCCGTTATGATCGGTTTCACCAATAACAGTTAATGCCTGTGTTGTTTGACCACGTTCAAATTTTATTTCGTGGATTTGTCCCTCGCGATGAACTTGAACAATTGTCTCAACTGACAAAGCATTTACTACTGATGCCCCTACACCATGAAGACCGCCTGATACTTTATAGCCCCCACCGCCGAATTTACCACCGGCATGGAGCACTGTCATAATGACTTCGACAGCTGGTTTACCCATCTTTTCTTGAATACTGACAGGAATTCCTCGACCATTATCTTCTACACGAATCCAATTGTCTTTTTCAATCGTAACTGAGATATCAGTACAAAAACCTGCAAGTGCTTCGTCTATACTATTATCAACAATTTCCCATACTAAATGGTGAAGTCCTTTAGAGCTTGTTGAACCGATATACATCCCCGGTCTTTTTCGAACCGCTTCTAAACCTTCTAATACCTGTATTTGATCGGCTTCATACGCTTGATCTTGTAAACCTTCGTTTTCTATAGCCACGGCTTCCATCTACTCCTTCATAACATCATTGTGTGTAAATGAATGAACAGTCAACCGAGCTGACTATTACCATTCTTTTATAATCTAAAAAACTCCCTGGCTAACTTTCTTCAATCGCACCTTGTTTCACGTGGAACAGCTGAGCATGTTCCATCGTCTCATGATGAATTCCATCAACACTTGTAGTCGTTACAAAGGTTTGGACTTCACCTTGAATGGTATTTAATAAATGCGATTGGCGATAATCATCGAGTTCCGACAATACATCGTCTAAAAGTAGAATGGGTGTTTCATTTGTTTCTTGTTTAATTAACTCAATTTCGGCGAGCTTTAATGACAGAGCAGTTGTTCGTTGTTGCCCTTGTGAGCCATATGTTTGCACATCATAGCCATTCACTAAAAATTGTAAATCATCTCGATGTGGTCCAACCATCGTGACACCACGCTCAAATTCACGATTCTTTGCCTCTACTAACTTTTTCAGTAAGAGATCTTCCATTTCACTAGCAGTCTGTCCTTTATCAATACCTGCTACTGTGCGGTATTTAATCATTAAAGTTTCCTTACCTTGTGAAATTCCTGCATGAATCGGCTCTGCCCACTCTTGTAATAAATCCATAAATTGAAATCTTTTTCGAATAATTTGGGTAGCTGCGTGAATATACTGCTCATTATAAACATCATACATCACGTCGTTTGTCATTATCTTACCCTGATTCATTTTCAAATAATGATTGCGTTGTTTTAAAATCTTTTGAAAGGTTAATAAATCATGTAAGTAGACGGGCGAAATTTGCCCAATCTCCATATCAATAAAACGTCGTCGTATTTGCGGGCTCCCTTTAACAACATTTAAATCTTCTGGCGCAAACATAACCACATTCATTTGACCAATATAATGACTAAGACGACTTTGTTCAATATGATTAATTTTACCCTTTTTGCCCTTTTTCGTAATGGTAAGCTCTATTGGTAAAATACCGTGCCTTTTTTGAACGGCCCCTTCTATTTTACCATAGTCTGAATCCCAACGTATCAATTCTTTATCGTTCGTCGTGCGATGTGATTTAGCCATCGCTAATACGTAAATGGATTCCATCACATTTGTTTTTCCTTGGGCATTTTCACCAATAAATACATTTATTTTTGGAGAGAATTTTAACGTTAACGCATCATAGTTGCGGTAATTTGTAAGTTTTAACTGCTCAATATGCATAATTTATTGTCCAGTGGGCCCAACAATTCGGAACCGGCCACATCCAGGAATATTTACAACATCTCCGTTACGTAATTTGCGACCACGGCGATCATCTACCTCGCCATTTACGTAAACATCATTTTCGTGTAAAAACCATTTTGCCATACCGCCTGAGCTAATCGCATCAGTCATTTTTAAAAGTTGCCCTAACGTGACAAACTCTACATCGATTTCAATGTCTTTCATAGCTGTGTTACCCTCCAAATACAGAATGTCTATCTCTCTATCATACCTAAAAATGCTTCATAAGTAAAAAAAGATAGCCGCAACGAGCGACTATCCCAAAGTTTATCAAAGCAAATGAACATAACTTAAAATCCAATTTATTCTATATAATACAACTAATAGAAATTAGATGATTAATATGTGCGAACTGGTAAAATTAGTTGCAGAATTGCATCATCATGAACAGAGCGTAAAATAAATGGTCTCATCGCACCAGTAAATTGAATAACCACATCTTGACCATCAATTGCTTTCAATGCTTCCATCATGTATTTAGCGCTAAAGGAAATTTTTAAGTTATCCCCTTCTAATGCTTCCACAGGTATTTCTTCTTGTACTTTACCTATCTCTGGAGAATTCGATGAAACTTCAACCGCTTGACTATCTAATATTTCGAAGCGCACGACATTATTACGATCTCCTCGTGCGACAAGTGATGCACGATCAATTGCTTGTAATAAAGCTTTACCGTTAATCGTTACATTTGTTTGATATTCTTCTGGAATTAAACGTGATGTATCTGGGTAGTTCCCTTCAAGTAAACGAGAGAAGAATAATACATCTCCTGTTTTAAATAATACTTGCTGACTTGTAATAACAATTTGGACAAGATTTGTAGAATCTTCTAACACCTTATTTAACTCATTTAAACTTTTACCAGGAATAACTACACTATGTTCAACTTCAGGTAAATCTTCTAACTGTACTTTACGTCTTGCTAAACGGTGGCTATCTGTTGCAACACAGATTAATGTTTCGTTTTTAATCTGCCAGTTTACACCTGTCAACACGGGTCTGCTTTCAGAAGTCGCCACTGCGAATACTGTTTCACGGATAATTGATTTTAGTAAGTCTGCAGGAATAGTAAATTTTTGATCCTCTGTTAATTCAGGTAATAAAGGATATTCAGCAGCATCAGAGCCAATTAAATGGAATTCTGATTTTCCTGAACGAATATGCGTTTGGAAACCTGTCGTTACTTGAATTTCAACCTCGTTTGTCGGCAATTTACGAACAATTTCATTGAACATACGTGCTTGTACAACGATTGAACCAGTTTCCGCAATGTGAATAATTTGTTGTCCATCTTCTTCTACTGGGATAAATGTTTGAATTGTAATATCTGCATCACTACCAGTTAGACGAATTCCTTCGTTTGTTACATCAATTTTAATCCCCGTTAATATCGGAATTGTTGTTTTAGAACTTACGGCTTTCATGACATCATTTAAACCTTCTAGTAAACGGTCACGTAAAATATCAAATTTCATTTGTTTTCCCTCACATATTTATATTATTTATTTATTAAATATAAAAAGATATAGTAATAGGTCCTGTGGATTTGTGGATAAGTGCTTCTAGGTGAATAAAATCAGTCTATCCACATGTAGATAGACTGTGTATAAGTTTGTGTTTAAAAATTAGAGTTGTCCACAAGTTTATTTCCCTAGCATGCTACGAATTTGTTTAATATCTTGTTGCAGTTGAACGTCATTTTTCAACAAAGAAGATATTTTTTCATGCGCATGGATAACAGTAGTATGGTCACGACCACCAAACTCTTCGCCAATTTTCGGCAGCGAGAACTCTGTTAATTCGCGTGATAAAAACATCGCAATTTGTCGAGGAAAGGCGATTAGCTTAGTTCGTTTTTTAGCTGAAAAATCTTCTAAACGAATATTAAAGTGCTCTCCTACTGCGTTTTGAATATCTAAAATTGTCACAGTTCTAGGTTTTGCATTAGGAATGATATCTTTTAATGCTTCAGCGGCTAATGTAGCTGTAATATCCTTGTTCACTAACGAAGAGTAAGCTACGACACGAATAAGCGCACCTTCAAGCTCCCGGATATTGGAGTCAATCTGGTTCGCAATATAGAGCATTACTTCGTTTGGTACATCCAAACCGTCCGCTTTTGCTTTTTTTCGTAGAATAGCGATACGAGTTTCTAAATCAGGTGGAGCTATATCTGTAATTAGCCCCCACTCAAATCGAGAACGTAAGCGATCCTCTAAAGTAGGTATTTCCTTAGGTGGACGGTCACTTGATATGACAATTTGTTTTGATTCCTCGTGTAATGTGTTAAAAGTATGGAAAAATTCTTCTTGAGTCGATTCTTTTCCAGCAAGGAATTGAATATCATCAATTAGCAGCACATCTACATTACGATATTTGTTGCGAAAATCGAGTGCTTTATTATCGCGAATAGAGTTAATAAATTCATTTGTAAACTTTTCTGATGATAAGTACACGACTTTTGCGTTTGGATTATGTTCTAACACATAATGGCCAATTGCGTGCATTAAATGCGTTTTGCCAAGCCCTACGCCCCCATATATAAAGAATGGGTTATAAGCCTTTGCAGGGGCTTCAGCAACAGCTAACGATGCAGCATGTGCGAAGCGGTTTCCAGAGCCAATAACAAACGTATCAAATGTATATTTCGGATTTAACATCCCTGGTGAAATATCATGATGGTCGTTATTTTTTGCTTGGATAATCGGCGCTGGTAAGTCAAAATCGTCCGAATCCTGGTTTTTTTGAACAACAAATTTAATAAGCAAGTCTTCGCCTGTTAGCTCCGTTAATATACCTGTAATCAAATGAATATAATGATTTTCAAGCCAGTCTCGAGCAAACGAATTTGGCGCCGCTATTGTCACGGTTGAACCACTTCCATTGTAAGAAAGTAATTTAGTAGACTTTAGCCACGTTTCGAAGCTTGGTTTAGAAATTTTTTGTTCAACTTGAGCCAGGACATTATTCCATAATTCTTCTAAATGTTCCAA